>KV440964.1:0-16655 GCA_001636495.1 Sutcliffiella horikoshii
GTAGCTTTTCTTTTTCGTCATGTTTAACACGTCCTTATATTGGTTAATTTTGATTAAAACATGACGCCAATCCCTGTGTCCACTTTCTATACTACCTCCAAAGTTTTCGTAAAGTTGACCGAACCAAAAATTCAACCTATGAAAAGTTGGCCGAACACCCTAGATATTTTGTCCGAACCTAACGAATTTACCACCACTTATTGTCCAAACAAAGATAAAAATTGACCGAAAGAGAGTCCACCACAGTAAAAACAGCGCAATTTTCATTCAAAAACAGTGGATTTCCACTCAAAACCATAGCCCAACCACCCAAATACCCTTAACAGGAGTAGTGTAACTCCCCCTCCCCTTACTCCCCCATAAAAAATACAGGTGATCTATGTGCAATCACCTGCATGGAGCTTACTTATAAACTTATAAAATGGGCCGAGGAACCTGACCCCTCGACCCACCGAACCTGTCCCCTAAGCCCTATTCCCCTTCTTGATACTTCTTCAAATATTCTTTCACTTTTTCTGGGTCGGCTTTCAATTCATTTCCTGTGTCTACCAGTGGACTTACGGTGGAAACTGCTTTTTTCTTGTTGTTCTGGTAGAAGCTGATGATTTCGTCTTGGTTGATAGAGTGCAAGATTGCTTTTCTTAGGTTTTCACTATCAGATACTTCGCGATTTTGTGTGTTGAATAGCAAGTAAGCAACGGCATTGCTGTCATTCTTTTGAAGGAATAGTTTTCCATCGCCTTCGACTACATCATATTTTGTTTCAGGCACGCCGTTGAATAGGTGGATTTCACCGTTTCGTAGTGCAGATAAGGCACTGTCTGGATCTTGGATGAAGCGAACAGTGACGGTTGAGATTTTCGCCTCATATTCTGTTCCAGTCATATAGGCTGGATTTTTCAAGAAACTTGCTTCATAATCGTTTTTGCTATTTAGGATGTATGGTCCGCTAGCATATAGGTGGTTGTCGTATTGTCCGCCCTCTGTAACCGTATTTTGGTCTCCGTAAGGAACATCCTTTGTTGGGTCAAAGCTTGCCACTTCATACGTATTGATGCTTTCTACTTGATTCTTAGATACAATCCCTGCTGATTGGTGCGCCAGGTAGTTTAATACTTGTGGAAAAGGTTTAGAAGTGGTTACTTTGACCACTTGGTATTTCCCTTCTTGATTGTTTGCATCGTTTTTATCTGCCACTAACTCGCTGATTTTCACGTCGAGATCTTGTTCCAATGCTTCTTTTACTGTACCTTCTCCAATGGATTGCTTTGCTGATTCTAATTCTGCTACATCTGTCACAAGCTCAGCATCTTCAATATGCTCGTGAAGGCTGTATGTGCGATGATCTGGAACAGAGTCTACATTGCTTGCACGTTGCAAGGAGAAGATAACATCATCTGCACCGACTCTTTCCCCCGTATCTTCTGCTGCTCCGTCTGTAATTTTAGCAAAATTGATATCATCTCTAAGCAAGAAGTAATACTCTGCATTTCCATCTGCAATCACGTGATTTAAAGACAGAGACCCGTCTGATGTCACGACATCATCGTCTGTTAAGTTGACTAAGCGGACATACATATTCGTATTTAACGTGTTGATGGAACCATCATTTCCTTTGATCGGATCAAGGGAGGTAAGGGTGCCGATCGGTTGTTGTGTCACAAGTGGAGTGGACTCTCTTTTACTTGTATCGTTAAAGTCTATCGTTTCCCACGCTACTGCACGTGATTTGGCCAATCTTACTGTTTCTTCATTAAGGACTTCCGAGTTGACACCCTGTGCTTTAAATGAGTTGTAAAGAGGTGCGATATATGCCTTATCGAACACAAGTCGTTGTTCTAATTCCTTATAAGTGGATGCATATTCCTCCTGTGTTTCGGTACTCGCCTTGTCGATCAATTTGTCTACTTCCTCATCGGACATGATGCTGTTTGCTCCGTCCGTTTTGAAGAGCGCGCGTACTGCATAGTCAGGATTTCCTGTCACAGTCGTCCAACTGGAGTGGGCAATATCATAATTACCCGCTTCTTTCTGGGACGTAAAGCTTCCATAGTCTGGTTGTATGTTTAATTTCACTTTGAATCCATTTTTCTCTAATTGATCTCTGACAATATTGAGGTCATCTTCTGAGCTCGACATCCCCAATACTTCGATTTCGACTTGAGAGCCACTTTCGCTCACGCCGTCATTTGCTGATTCTTGTTCACTTACACTTGATTTTGTATTAAAGCAACCGGATAAAACCAAAACGGCAATCAATACAAGCGCTAAAAATGATTTTTTCAATTAAATCTCCTCCTATTTTTTAAAGGTTGTATATGGTGGTGTAAGACCACCTATCTATCAATCGACCCGGGGATCTAACGCATCCCTTAACCCATCTCCTAGAAAGTTAAAGGAAAGCACCAAAAGGATGATCGCTAAGCCGGGGTAAATTGCTAAATATGAATGTGACTCTAAATACGTGCTACCAATCTTCAAGATATTTCCCCATTCCGGGATATGCGGTTCTATCCCGAGGCCAAGATAACTTAAACTACTCGTTGCGATGACAGCTCCTCCTACGGTTAAAGAGGATTTCACTATCATCGGGGCCATGGAATTAGGGACGATTTCACGAAAAATAATGGAAAGGTTACTTGCCCCAAGCGCTCTCGCCGATTCTACATATTCATAATTGGAGACCATCAGTACATTTGCACGCATGGTCCTTGCGTATGTCGGGATGGCACCTACACTTAAGGCAATAATCAATGTGGTGGTACTGGAACCAAATGCAGCTATGATGACAATCGCAAGCAAGATACCTGGGATGGCATACAAAATATCCAATAGTCTCATGATGACATTGTCTGTATGACGCCCGTAATATCCAGAAATCGCGCCAAGCGCCCCTCCGATGACAAATGGAATAAAGGTAGAAATAATCCCCACAATCAAGGAAATCCTTGCACCAAAGACAATCCTCGAAAAGAGGTCTCTCCCGAAATTATCTGTACCCAATGGATAAACTAGACTTGGAGACTGCAGGATGGATGCATAATTATTTTCTATTGCAAGGCTATAATCAAAGGTAAAGTAGCTGCATATAGAAAGGGAAAACGCAAATAGGATAAAGAACATACCCAACATCGCGGTGGAATTAGTGGCCAATTTTTCTAATACGGAATAAAAAGCTTTATTTACCGCTCTTTCTAATCCAAATCGCTTCTTTAAAATGAGATAACCTGTGAGAAGCGCAAAAAGATTCCCTGTGATTGCTGTCGTAAAAAGGATGATAGCTAAGAAAACTGCCACTCCTTTCCGTTTTTCCAGGACATCCGCCGCTAACAACCCAACTGTCAAAACGTAAATAAACAGGATGATTAAAAGAATCAACATCGCTAGTGGGAAGCTGTCGGCGACATAAGGTTTAAATATATTTAAGGCTGAAACGCCAATGATGAAGAATTGTGTCACAAGCATATATGTACCATACACATATTCCGGCGTTGTCTTTTGCTTTGCCAATAAGAATCCAGCCACTCCTGTAAATATATTACCTGTCAGAATACTTCCTATCTGGAAAATTCCTAGTTTTCTAGTTGCAGGAAGGACATAGCCAACCTTTGTGATATCGCGTCTCACCTTCCACCATATTGCCAGTTGGATAAGAGTAAAAAATGCATAAGTACCGAATACAAGGAATAACGGTTGATTCATTTCCTTCGATTGGATATCAAATGAAACAAAAAGGAGAACAACCGCTACAACCGCAGACATGATCAAAGCGAACCCTGACTGTTTGTATTCTGCAGAAAGTTTCAGCGAATGCGTTTTTACATATTCCGGTATAATTTCTAGTTCTGTTTTCAAGGCCTCACCTACTTTAATAGTGTTTCATTTTTGTCCGGATACGTGGATCAAAGAACGCGTAAAGAACATCAATCAATAAGTTGACAAGTGAGATGGTGATGGCAATATAGACAACCCCACCCATTACACTCGGAATATCAGGGATAAATTGCTTATCCACAATAAAGCTACCGATTCCACTAATATTAAATACCTTCTCAGTGACAGCCGCACCACCTAGCATTCCGCCAAATAACAAGCCAATGACAGTAATGATCGGGATCATGGCATTTCTCACTCCATGTTTCCACAAGACCTGTTGCTTGGATAACCCCTTTGCTTTGGCCGTCAACATGTAATCTTCATGAATGATTTCAAGGGTAGATGAACGGGTCATCCTGGCAATGGAAGCCGTGAGCGCTGTCCCCAACACTACGGCCGGCATGATGATGGATAGCCAATTCGTTGGACTGAAAGTAGCCGGTAACCATTGTAGTTTAATAGAGAAGTTAAGGATAAATATCAATCCCTGCCAAAAATTCGGGATGGATAAGCCAATTAGGGCAATGAACATAAAGGTATAATCGAAAAAAGAATTTGGTTTCGTTGCCGCAATGATCCCAATCGGAATGGCAATCATGATTGCCATCAATAAGGAAATCACAGCCAAGACCATCGTAATCGGGAATCGGCGGAAGATACTGTCTGCCACATTTTCATTTCCTGTAAAAGATGTTCCCAAATCAAAGGTAACAATTCCTTTTAACGCACTCCAAAGTTGGACAAAATATGGCTGATCAAGCCCATATAACCTATTGAAGGCTGCAATCTGTTCAGGTGTTGCCGACTCTCCAAGTATATTGGCAGCCGGCTGGAACGGCGATAAATAAAGGATGGTGAAGACAAAAAACGCGACACCTAAGACAACAAAAACACTCATTGCCAATCTTTCCACGATAAACTTCTGATAGGGATTTCCAAACACATACATCAATAAGTACATGAACACTCCTGGAACGAATGTAAGAAGGACAAACATCCTTTTTCCCAACAATTCCGTAAAAATGTGATCAAACGTGACCCTCTGTTTCGCTGTACTCCGCAATTGCCTATCCACTTCTGCGTTTATTATCTCCCTATAATTTTCATCCGCCCATCTCGTTGCTTCCTTTGCGACGTTCGCGGAATTGACCTTCTCCTGAAAAAAGCGATTCTTTTGGTTGATTTGAGCTGTATACTTACTTATCAACTGCTCATAGATACCTTCTACCTCTAACTGTCCCTTTACTTTCTCGTAAGCTTCGGCATAAGGATCATTTCTTCTTTTTATTATATAAAGCCCGTAAATCCATACAACAACAGGGATACCAAGAATTAACACTAGCCATTTGTAAATGGGGGAACGACATAATTTTTCATATATCAGTTGAAGTCCATTTGATGTGACTCTGGTATCATCCAGTTGCTTCTGATAAGCCTGTTTCGCTGGTTCCAACAATAGTTTTTTCGCCTCCCTACTTTAAATTGCTAAATTCCGATAGGTATAGTATAGTTTAATTCTAATATATTACAATATAAAATATTCTTTTTTTTATAAAAATTTATTCGCACGGATGGTGGTTGTATTTGGATAAACTACTAGATTTAAAGAATGTAAGCGTATCTTTCCGAACAGGTAAATCAGAATTTGATGCTGTAAAGAACATAAGCTTTTCGATTAGAAAAGGGGAAACCCTAGGCATTGTCGGGGAATCAGGAAGCGGGAAAAGTGTGACCGCTAAATCCATTATGCAATTGCTACCCACTCCCCCATCCTTCATAAAATCAGGGGAGATTTTCTTTCAAGGGAAGAATCTGTTAACCAAAACAGAAAAAGAGATGGAAAATATCAGGGGCCGTCATATCAGCATGATTTTCCAAGACCCAATGACGTCACTAAATCCGACCATGACCATCGGAAAACAGTTGAAGGAAAGCATCTTAAAGCATCAAAACCTTTCCAAATCCGATGCTAAAATTCAAGCCATCGACATGTTAAAGCTTGTTGGGATACCAAACAGCGAGGAACGGTATTCCCAATATCCACACGAGTTCTCAGGGGGCATGCGACAACGGGTAATCATCGCCATAGCCCTTGCCTGCAATCCCGCCTTGCTAATAGCAGATGAACCAACTACTGCGCTTGATGTAACCATCCAAGCTCAAATTTTAAACTTGATGAAAGACATGCAAAAGAAATTCCATACTTCCATCCTTTTGATCACACATGACTTTGGTGTCGTTGCCCGTATGTGTGATAGGGTGCTGGTGATGAAAGACGGAGAGATTGTAGAACAAGGAAACACGGTGGATATTTTTGAAAAGCCTCAGCATCCTTATACGAAAAAACTGCTCCATGCCCTGCCAAGACTTGATGAAAAGAAGAAGAAGAAAGCCCCGTCCATTGCCTTTCAAGCAGAGCCGCTCATTCAAGTGAGAGGCCTAAAGAAATATTTCCCTTTGGGCAAAGGCAATGTGTTAAAAGCTGTAGACAATATCGAGTTTGAGATTTACCAAGGGGAGACTTTGGGGCTTGTCGGCGAGTCCGGTTCTGGAAAATCCACCACAGGGAGAGCTTTACTGAGACTGCACGAACCAACTGCCGGAGAAATGTTATATAAAGGCCTCCCACTGAATCGTCTAAACAAGAAAGAACTAAAACACATGCGCAAACATATGCAAATGATTTTCCAAGATCCATACTCCTCCCTAAACCCAAGATATAAAGTGGAAGACATCATCGGGCAGCCATTGGACCTTCATGGACTGACAACCGGCTCCGCTCAACGAAGAAAAAGGGTCGAGGAATTATTAGAGCTAGTGGGACTTTCCTCCTTTCATGCTGAACGTTATCCGCACGAATTCTCAGGCGGTCAGCGACAACGGATCGGAATAGCGCGCGCTCTCGCAGTAGAGCCGAGCTTCATTGTCTGTGATGAGCCACTTTCTGCACTAGATGTTTCCATCCAGGCACAGATTGTCACGCTATTAGAAGATCTTCAAAAGAACCTTGGATTAACCTATCTCTTCATCGCACATGACCTTTCCATGGTCAAACATATTAGTGACCGAGTAGCGGTGATGTACAAAGGAAAGATTGTTGAATTGGCAGAAAGCGAGGAGTTGTATAATAATCCTCAACATGCCTATACCAAGTCCTTGTTGGAGGCCATCCCGATTCCTGACCCAAAAATTGAGTACAACAGAAGCACCAAGCTCATGCAGGAATCAGAAGAGAAGGATAAATACGGTCTTCAGGCTTCCGAACTAATAGAAATCACAAAAGGGCACTGGGTGGCGGTACCTTCCAAACTGGAAGTCATATGATACTAACAAAATATTGACACAACCATAGAGTTCTTGTATGGTATTTTTAACAACTAAATCCTTATAAAGAGTCGGGGGAAGAACTGGTCTTATGATCCCGCAGCAACCTCTTCGTGTAAGAAGGTGCTAAATCCAGCAGGTGGAAGCCTGAGAGATAAGGAAGAAATCGGATGTTTTCATAAGTCCTCTCCTTTTCTTGGAGAGGACTTATTTTTTTGGTGTTAATACCAAGTAAACTTATTGGAATAATGATAAAAGGAGAGAAAAAAGAATGACACATAGCTACGCTACCCATCTAAGTTGTCCTAAATGCAAAAACACCTACTCGATTGAAGGCATTCACCAACTATGTTCATGTGGCTCTCCCCTGTTGGTTCGTTATGACTTAGCTAAAGCTAAATCGAAGGTTTCTAAAGAGTCTCTGAGTGGCCGTGAATCTACGCTTTGGCGTTATCATGAGTTTTTGCCTGTGTTACAAAAAGAAAATGTAGTTTCTTTAGGGGAGGGGTTCACCCCCATTACATCGCTTAACAGGCTAGGATCCAGCATTTCACTTCCCTCTTTATTTTTAAAAGACGAAGGGCTCGTTCCAAGTGGTTCTTTTAAGGCCAGAGGGGCTGCAGTGGGAATTTCCAAGGCAAAGGAACTCGGTGTAACGGAACTGGCAATGCCGACAAACGGAAACGCCGGGGCGGCTTGGTCCTTGTACGCTGCGAAGGCGGGAATTACGGCACATATCGTAATGCCCGTAGAAGCACCTGAAATCACTAGAAAAGAGGTCCTTATCTCAGGTGGCAGGCTCTACTTAATCAATGGACTCATCAGTGATGCCGGCAAAACTGTTGCAGCATTTGTACAAGAGCATGATTGTTATGATGCCTCTACATTAAAAGAGCCGTATCGAATCGAAGGCAAGAAAACGATGGGCTATGAAATTGCAGAACAGTTTAATTGGTCGCTTCCAGATGTAATTCTCTATCCAACTGGTGGCGGGGTTGGGTTGATTGGAATCTATAAAGCATTTAGGGAGCTGCTGGAGCTTGGCTGGCTGGAAAACGACAAGCTGCCTAGGCTAGTAGCCGTTCAATCGGAAGGGTGTGCTCCTATTGTAAAAGCACATGAAGCAGGAGAGTCCTCATCAGTATTTTGGGAAAATTCCCAAACAAAGGCTTTTGGAATCAATGTGCCAAAAGCACTCGGAGACTTTCTTGTGTTGGAGGCGATCGCCAAAACAAACGGAACAGCTATTGCAGTGTCTGAAGCTGATATCGAGATTTATCAGCGGAAGGTAGCACAAGAGGAAGGGCAATTCATCTGTCCAGAGGGAGCGGCTACAATTGCTGCGGCAACAAAGCTGCGGGAAAGTAACTGGATCTCACATGATGAGCAGGTGCTCTGCCTGAATACAGGGATGGGAATTAAATATCCGGAAACCGTTCTGTCTAAAACGATTCCAACCTTAGAAAAAGGCGAGCGCATAAAGGAGGAGTACCATTGAGAAACCACCTAAATCTACCTTGGAATGAAATAAATCTGTCTGTTTCCGTTGACTATCCTCCTTCCTATTTTTCGGATAAGAAAGCTGTTTATCCCGTGGTCATTATTTGTCATGGTTTTATCGGTTCGAAGGTTGGCGTGAATCGACTTTTCGTCAAGACTTGTGACGCTTTGACGGAAGTCGGTTATGTGGTGATCCGGTTTGATTATGCTGGATGCGGGGAAAGTGAGGGGGATTACGGACTCAACACATTGGATGGTTTCATTGATCAAACGAAAGCAGTTCTAAGCTTTGCAAAAACATTACGCAGGGTAGATACTCATTCCATCACTCTTGTAGGACATAGCCTAGGCGGTGCGGTAGCTACCCTCGCCTCTTTAAAAGAGCCTGATGTCAAAAGGCTGATTCTTTGGTCTGCTGTCGGTAACCCTTCAAAAGATATTTGCGAGATCATCCAGAAGTCCGGCAACAACCTTCATGAATACGAGGGATACTTCCTATCTGATGCTTTCATCGCCTCTTTAGCGAACTATCAACCAATTGAGCTCTGCCCTTTCTTTTCGGGGGATGTCCTTATCATTCACGGGGAGGACGACGATGACATCCATGTTCAATACGCAACCGAATACGCCAACGCCTTTACAACACGAACCAACGGAAGCTGCCAACTCCACACCATCGAACACGCCACCCACACCTACTCCAGCACCACCACCTTCCACCAATTAATGAGCATCACCCAAGACTGGCTCATCGGGGTTGAGGGAGGGTTGAGGGGACAGGCACGCTGACCCAGTTTTTGTATGCATGCTTCGGTCGCTTAAACACTAAAACTCAAAAACATGCAGGTAATCATCATGATCACCTGCATGTTTCAAAACTTTTCTTTATGTCTAATGCTTCAATTGATAAAACACAGTCCCCTAATGTTACTAATCTACCTTTCTAAACCCCCACCCGATCCAACGCAACTGGCCACTTTTCCTGCGTATAAGCCATTGTCCAAAATTGGTGTTCTAATTGTGTACTGGTTATAAAGTGGTCTCGCATACGTTGTTTTTCTTCTTCACCTGCAGTGGCTGCACAAGCATCAATTTTGTCCATGAACACTTGTGTGATCGACGTCACTTCCTTGTTTCCGTAAAACATGATCCATTCATAGAAAGGGTGATCAGGTGTTGGCTTCACTTCGTGGATAAGCTTTTTCCCAATCTCCCAATATGTCCAAGGGCAAGGGGCAAGGGCGGCAAGGGTTTCGCCTAGTGTTCCGTTCGCTGCCGCTTCCATCATATGCCGAGTATAGTGGTGGGCAGTCGGAGCAAGTGGTGCTTTTTGTAAATCCTCATAACGCACGCCAGCTACTTCACAAAAATTATTGTGTGGATGTACCTCAGAATTTAACACAAACCCAATTTGCTGTTGGAAAAATGCCATATCCTCACGGTCAGTGCATTTAGAAACAGCAAGCCCATAAATTCTGCAAAAAGTCGATAGATACTCAAAATCCTGCTCTACATAATGAATAAGTGCCTCTTTTGGTACATTTCCTTCCCCGATCCCTTTTACAAACGGGTGTTCAAATATAGCCTGAAAAATGGGATCTGCCTCTCTTCGTAACTGCTCAGAAAACTTCATGTGTATTCCTCCTCAAAATTTTTTAGGAGAATACCCACCTTTTCCCACAGAAGTTTCAAAACGAAAAAAACTCCTCTTCCATGGGAAAGAGGAGCATGAGAATACGTACTAAACTCAATGCGCCACTTTCCTCCGCTGGTATCACCCAGATCAGGTTCAAAGGGTCCGTCGCGTAAAGCTCCGTCTCAGCCTATTGGCTCCCCTAGTGGATATTCATATGAATATATTACAATATATAGTTATTTATTCCAAGCTTTTTATACTTTTGGGACAGGGACGTTGACCTAAGTTGGTCGTAGTCCCTGCAGCTACTTGACCCTTAATCAACTCGTCCTTTACGAGGGGTACATTATTTTGCCCCCTCGCTTTAACGGACACAATCAAGGCTTCAAAATCACCTTAATACAGTCATCTTCTTTTTTGTTGAAAATGTCGTATCCATGTGCTGCTTCATCCAAGGACATTTTATGTGTAATGATCTTGGTCGGATCAATTTTTCCACTCTTAATCTGGTCATATAGATGCGGCATAAAGTGACGTGCTGGCGCCTGCCCCATTCTGATATTGATGTTTCGGCTGAAAAACGGCCCTAGCGGGAACATGTTGTACAATCCACCATATACACCAGTAATTTGCAGGGTTCCTGCTTTTCGCACCGCTTTGGTTGCGATCTGAATCGGGCCAAGTGTTCCGCCTTGGAGCTTCATTTTTTGCTCGACCCATTCCAGCGGGGACTTTTTCCCGTCCATCCCGACACAGTCGATGACAACGTCTGCTCCGCCTTTGGTCAGTTCTTTGAGTGTTTCGCCCATGTCGTCATATTTAGTGAAATCGAAGACTTCTGTTTGCATGTGTTGCTTGGAATGCTGGAGCCTATTGCCAATGTAATCGATGGCGATGACTCTCTTGGCACCTTGTTGCCAGGCAAATTGTTGGGCCATAAGGCCAACTGGTCCGCAGCCTAGGACAATGACCGTGTCTCCCTCTTTCACACCTGCATTCACCACGCTCCAGTAGGCAGTTGGCAAGACGTCCGATAAGAGGAGGAGTGATTCATCCTCCAGCTCGCAGTCCTCCGGAATCAGGAATGGGGTAAAGTTGCCAAACGGGACCCGCAGGTATTCGGCTTGTCCTCCTGGATGATTCCCGAATTTCTCTGAGTAGCCGAAATATCCGCCGGAGTCATAGTGCGGGTTAGAGTTATCGCATTGACTTTCCAGTTCGTGCTCACAGTAATGGCATCTCCCGCACGCAACGGTAAACGGGATGACCACCCGATCTCCCTTTTTCACCTTTGTCACGTCTGGTCCCACTTCCTCCACGATCCCCATCGGTTCATGCCCAATGATATAGCCGATTGGCAATGGGAAATTCCCTTGATACAGGTGAAGGTCCGACCCACAGATGGCGGTGGACGTTATCCTGATAATGACGTCTTCTCGGTCCTGGATTTTCGGGGCTTCTACTTTTTTTACGACTACTGTGTTTTTCCCTTGGTAGGTAACTGCTCTCATGATGTCCTCCTTGAATGTAGGTGATTAAACGTATTTTCCATAGTCCGGTATGGCGACTGCTTCAAAGTCTTCCACAAGTTTGGCTAGACCGCTGGCCAGTTCCTCGCCTTCCATCGCCGTTCCATGACCTGTCACGGCAACTCGCGGCTTTAACGTTTCTAATTTTTTCACCGATTCCCATGCCGCTTGCCAATCTGTTGTAAAATACCGCGGCGGCCCGCATACTTCCTGTTGCTGCACAAGCACTTTATAGAGCGAGTCCTGCCTCACCGTGACAAAGGCATCCCCTGCGATGAGGGTGCGGTCTGACTCGCGAAACAGAGAGACATGCCCGGGCGAGTGACCTGGCGTGTGAACCCAGCGCCAGCCTTCCATACCCGGTACGGTCCCGTCCCCCGGCAGTGCAAGAACATGCCCGCTGAGATCCGTTGATTCGTTAGGAAAATAGGAGGACACTTTCGCAACAAGCCCACCTTCCACACTCGGGTCCGGTTCAGGATAATCACTTTTGCCAGTCAGGTACGGAAGCTCCAGCTCATGCGCATATACCGGAACCTCCCAATGCCGCACTAGCTCCACCGATGCCCCGACATGATCAAAATGACCATGCGTTAAAATGATCGCTTTCGGGCGGGCACCTTTGCCTAAATGGTTCTCCACTACAGAAAGGATTTCTCCAGCAGACTTTGGCATGCCTGAATCTATCAGGACCCAGCCATCTGTGTTTCCGTAGAGGCAAAAATTCACCACTTGATTCGTGTAATAATACAAATCCTCGATGACTTGTTTACCACTATGTGCGGATAAGGAGGTAACCGGGATAAACTTGTTATCATGGCTATAGTTCATATCTTGAGACATCTTTTACCACTCCTATCCTGGATGTACGTGGATAGTATTTGTTAAGTGGATGGAGGATAAACATTTCTTTGGTGGGGAGAGTCGAGGGGACAGGCACGGTGGCCCATTTTTCTCTAAATTTTGGAACTTTACTCCATTCTAAACGTAAAAGAGATATACCGATGTGAAGTTTCTTTGGAGGTGGGGGAATGAATTATTACTATAGTGTGGCTTTTACGATTATTCTTTTAATCCTATTTACGCTAGCAGCTTTTTCAATCGACTTTATCAGCAAGGTTTTACAAAAACGTATTAACCCTAAATACCTTAATACCACAATTATTGTTATCTTGCTTTCATTAATGATAGGCGGCAATTATGTCATCAGTTTACTCGGAAACTGGAAATTCATTGATACTATTTTCATCTCCAGCCTGTGTCTCTTTGGATTAGGCTGGATCACCAACATCACAAGTAAGGCCAGCACAAATTCTCAAGGAACCGTCGCAAAATTCCTTACCAGTAACGATTATGAACATAAATATGAAGCCGCGAGTTCGCCTAAAATGAGTGTATATTTCATTTCAAGTTTGAGCTTTTTTGTTGGAAGCTGGGGGATTGCTTTTCTTTTGGCATTTATTTAGGCGGGCTATGGGGACAGAGTCACGGGGCCTGTCCCTCTGCTTCCTCCACATACCGTGCATCTCCATCACCATACAATTTTTCACCAATTAGCTTTTCGTTTTCATCAATCGCTCTAATTGTCCAGGTTGAGTAGGAAAACTCATCTAAAACGAGAAAGACATATTGCTCCTCTACTTCTTGCACGATGTAACTATCTGGGTATTTTTCTACGTTATCCATGGAAAAGTCTTCGTTTACCATTTCTTGAAGATCTTCGTGGTGACTCCCGATTACTAGATACTTGATGGAAGGATCATTCGTCCTAATTCCCACCATAAATCTTTCCTCGTTCCCAATACCTGCAGCTTGGAATGGCTCTCCCTCTTCTCCACTGTACCCATTCGTCCCACCTCCATAATAATAGAGGAGGCCAAGCGTTTGGTTAACTTCTGCTAAACCAAACGTCCCATCGCTACTATCCTCATAAAGGACAGCTTTTCCATAATCGGTATCTATTGTTCTAATGACTTCAGAACCCATAGGCAACGCACTCCCTGGGGTAAAACGGAACCCCACAACCAACAAAGCAGAAACCACTAGTACCAAAACTGTTAAACCAACCTTCCACCGTCTCTTTTTCGAAAAAATCATAAACAATAGCAAACCGATTGTAAGAATTGAAAAAACAATATCATTCATTTGTTATATTTACTCCTTTAGGGCTGAGGGGACAGGCACGACGACCCATTTTTCCATTGAATCGTGAAGGATTACCCTTCCACCAAAGCATGATATTCAACTAACTTCCCGTCTATTTCTACTAGAATTACAACTAGGGTATCTTCCTGTATGTATTCATTATCTGTTGAGAAAACTTCTGTTCCTTTTGGTAGCCTACTTGCATAAAGGTCCCGGAACCACCAAGTATTTGTTGATTGCTTCCGGATTTCCCTATCTTATCACCTTTGTCATATACACTCTCGCTGTTTTCTTCTATATTTCTCGAGTATATCAAACCGTTCAGTTGGATTATATCTGAATCACTATTTTTAGATAAGATTTCATTTGCAGTGGGTTTACCACAGAGGATGCATTACAGGCTGCTAATAACAAAACCATTCCTACTATCAGTAACAACTTTTGAATTGGAATAAAATCACCCCTCAGTTTGGTCTTTACCAAACCAAAAATGGGTCACGATGCCTGTCCCTAAGTTTCTATTCCGGAATTCTCATCCAAAAGCAATTTTACGAACTCCTCTTCCCTCTCAGGTGAATCCTGAATGGTTTTATAATTGCCATACATCATATCAAGCCTTTATATAGATAACGAAGGAGCCGTAAAAGACCTTTCACTTTCTCGATTTTGCGAATCTCCTTTATCTTAACTGTCATTCGAATGGGACCATAATATATCTTTATTTTCCCATCCCCCACTTTATAGCCAGTTCCCAACCAGATCCACATTAAAAGAAAAACAAACCCACACACTACAAATAGAGCTGATGTAGGCGCATTGGAATCTAGGAGATATAGAGCTACTGAAACGTGGCTGAGTCCCAAAATGACAATCGTAAAGAACCAATCTTTTTTTGAAGGAAAAAAACATAAAAACCACTCCCTAACTTGTAGTACGAGGTTGGGATTGAAATGTTTCGTGTTATGTACCAATTTCTTGGTCTCATACCAAATCTTTTTTTACTTGCACCACTACTATGTAATACTATATACTAGTAATAAGTAATACAGAATACCACCTGAATTGAGGGATAGATTTGGATAATATTACAGAAATGCTGAAGGGAGTGCTGGAGGGTTGTGTACTGGAAATCATCAGCCGAGGCGAAACGTACGGCTATGAAATCACGCAGCAACTGCGGGCACTTGGCTTCACAGATGTCGTGGAAGGCACTGTTTATACGATTACGATGCGCCTAGAGAAAAACAATCTGGTGAACATCGAGAAGAAGCCATCCACCATGGGTCCGCCGAGAAAGTTTTACACACTTAATACAGCTGGCCAAGAGCACCTTAAAACGTTTTGGGGAAAATGGGAGTTCGTTTCAAGTAAAATCAACGAACTCAAAACAAAAGATTTATCCAAAGGAGAGATACTATGAGCTTTTTAGAGAAAATCATCGGAAGTTTAAATGACAAACGTGAATGGAGAGAAATGGAGGCGCGTGCTAAGGCACTTCCTACCGAGTACCGCAATGCATACTATGCAATCCAAAAATATATGTGGACTGCTGGCGGGCCGACTGACTGGAAGGAATGCAGTCGAATATTCGGTGGCATTCTAGAACTTTTCGAGCAAGGCGCAGCAGAAGGAAAAAAAGTAACAGACCTCACCGGTGAAGACGTGGCAGCTTTCTGCGATGAGCTTATGAAGGATACGGAAACTTATAATGACAAGTATCGTAAGAAGTTGAACGATTCGATTGGTCGCGGATAACGGGAGGGCTGAGGGGACAGGCACGGTGACCCACTTTTTCACAAGTCACCGCGCCTTACGCTCGACCCTATTCTAATTTAAAATTCAAACACCTGGCGCAATTCAATCTGCCCTTCCCCATATCCTTGAGGATCCGGCATCCGCATTGCCCACTTTACGGCTTCTTCCTTTGACTCCACATCAATCAAAATGAAACCAGCAACCAGGTTGTTCGGTTCATCAAATGGCCCCTCTGTCACCACCGGCTCCCCTCCTAGCTCCAAGAAGGAAATGCGCATGCCGTTTGAGCTTGGGTGCAGCCCTTTTGCCATCACACGCACACCCGCCTCTACTAATTCCTCGTTGTATTTCGACATGGCTTCATTTAACTCGGGATTTGGTCGGTTTCCGGTTTCTGAGTTTGTTGATGCTTTGACGATTAGCATGAATAACATGAAGAGATCCTCCTTTTTGTCACTTTATTTAAATGCTTTATTAGGTAATATGATATAACGCGGATTGACTATCGGTACAGGCCTATCTTTGTAAATCTCCGAAGATTTCGGAAAGTTGACCGAAGTTGGAGTTCTGTCAATAAAATAGACATCAATACGTATAGGATTGGCGTATTTTTTTCTTCCGCGCTACGTAGTCACTTCGCTTGGACGCCTCTGTTTAAAGGAACAATTAAAAACCGAATTGTTCCTCTAAGCAGAGGTCAAATGAGTAGTATTGGCATGTTTGCGTTGTGCCTTATAATACGCCTTTTCGTACTCATTGGGAGTGGCGTACTCTAAGGTAGAATGGATTCTTTTCCTATTGTAAAACTCAACGTAAAGTTGCACAGCTCCCATTGCCTCTGCTTTAGTTTTGAATACAAATTTATTCAGATACTCCTTTTTCAATGATGC